>NZ_JAGKQQ010000003.1 GCF_017939745.1 Gemmata palustris
ATCGCCTTGTAAAGTAAGGACTTGGTCGAGGAACGCGGTATCCATGAGGCACCGGATCATCTTTCCCCGGATGCTGTCCTTCTCGGGGTGGCGCTTCAACAGGGTGGTCGCGAACCGCCGGAGCCAACTCAGGTTGTTGGCCAGGATCCGCTGCCGGGTGCGGGTCCGATCCTCGCCGAACGTCACGTCCAGAACCCAGTGCATCGCTTCGATGCCCCAGTGACCACGAACCGCTTGACCGAACCGTGGGCCGCTGAGGAACCGGCTCAGCATGTAATACCGCACCTCATCGGTCTGGGTCCCGTCCGGGTGTGTGGTGATCCGAACCGCGGTGCCGATGGCCTGGATCCACGGCCACTCGTCTTTGGCCACGAAGTCCGGGGGCACCTGGGCCACCCAATAGAACCGCTCGTCACGACGTCCGTGCCCACGCGCGTCGGTCTGGTGGCTCCGGTGCCGGAGCGCCTGCAGCTCCCCTTCCAAGTGCTTCTCGACAATGGCCGCGAGCGCGGTCGCCAGTTTCGGCTGGTTGTCCTTGACCGCGATCACGAAGTCCCCGCCCCCGGCCACGATGTCACGGGCGATGTCCTTCTGGCACCCCATCGCATCGATCGTCACCAGCGCCTTCTTCAGCTCCAGTTGCTGAAGGAGCACCGGGATCGCGGTGATCGCGTTGGACTTGTCCCCGGTCGCCACTTGGGCCAAGGCCACCCCGTGCTCGGTGGCCCAGGCGCTCACGATGTGCAGTGGTCCCAGCCCGTGTGCCGTGTCGTGGGACCGGCGCAGCGTCTTGCCGTCGATGGCCACGAGTCGCGCCGAAGCGCCGTCCTCGGTCACCAGGGCTTGGGCGATCCACTCCCGGAAGCACTGCTGGAACGCCTCGGGTTGGAGCGCCAGGAGCACGTTGCGGATGCAATCCCGGGACGGGATCCCGTTGGGTAGTTCCAGGAACCCACGGAGCCACCCGGACCGGGCGACGGCCCATCGGCGGATCGCGGTCGGGCCGTCGCACCCGCACACCACCCCACAGACGGCAATGACGACGATGTCGAGGAACTGGTGCTTGCGGTTCTGGGTGTGCCGGGGGTCGGTCAGGGACTCGAAGTACGAACCGATTGATTCCACCGCGACCCGCTTGGCGGCCATACATCACCGAGTACACGGTCGGTCCATCACCGCACGAGCGGCGCTCGGGAGCGGAGCGAGAACCGTTCCCCAAGATGTAGACCGGCGAGGCACGGCGCGCAAGTCCACGCAGCTTTCCCAGCTATGCGCGTTGGCCGTGGAGTTACTGGTCAGGCCTGTTCGCGAGTCACGACACGGCCGACCGGCCACGGACCAACAACGACCGGGAGTACGCGCTCGGGAGCCACCGGTATCACGGGCGACGGGACGCAAGGGCGGTTGGTGCGGCGTGGGTCGGCTCGACGCGGGTCCGGCGACGCGGCACCGCGAGGTCCCTGGCCGGGGCGGACCGGGGCGCGTGGACGCGACTTAGTCCGCCTCACCGGGTGCCGGCTCCGTTGGTGCGAGGTGGATCGATCCGGGCCGCGTGGCTGGTCACGGGTCGCGAACATCTCGTCCACCGCGAGTTCACACTTCATTCGCCCGAAGAACGACTCCACGGGCGCGTTGTCCCCGCGCGGACCCACTGCTCATGCTGCACACGATCCCTTGCGCGTCCAACATAGTGTTCGCTCGCGCACTGGCTCCCCGCGGTCCGAGTGCTCCAACAGGCCCGAACACGAAGTCCCTTTGAGACGAGATGCCAGCGACACCTCCAGGGCGCGAAACACCAGCCGGCTCTCCACCGTCCGGGCCATCGACCAATCCACGATCTTGCTCGACCACGGCCGAGTGCAGCCAACCCTCGCTCGTCGGGATGTAGGTAATATCCGCGCACCAGCGCCCATTCGGACGTTCCGGCTCGAAGGCCCGGCCGAGGATATTCTCCGCGACCAGGAAGCGGTGGCTCGAGTCAGTGGTGCGGACGAACCGCCTCGGAGACGTCGCACGAATCCCGTGTCCCCGCATCAGTTCGGCTACGGTGTTCTCCGAGCATTCGTGCCCTCGCGCGTTCAACTCGGTGGTCATGCGAGGGCTCCCGTAGCGGTGCTTCACGTCGGCGTGGATCCCCTCGATCGCGTCGCCCAGCTCTTGGCCCACGTTTCGGTCGGGCTGTCGGGTCGGGCGGCCCAGGCGTAGTACCCGGAGACCGACACCTCCAGGGCCTCGCGCATCCAGGTGACCGGCCACGGGTCGGCGTTATCGGCGATGAACCGGAACGTCAGGTGGGCGGGTTGGCGAAGTACGCGGCGGCCTTTTTAAGGAGATCCCGCTCGGCCCGAAGCCGCGCGTTCTCGGCTCGGAGCCGGCGCAGCTCGTCGGCGGCCGGGGGCGGGTTGCCGTGCCCAGGGAAGGCCGCGTCGCCCCTGGCGAGGAACGCCTTGCGCCACTCGCGGCAGAGTCTACACCACTAACTTCGTGTCCACCAAACTTGGGGAACCTCACTACCGACCGAGCCGACGCAAGAACAGCCGGCCGCGGCGAGCGCCGGGTGATCCCGATCGGCTCCCGTGCTCGAGAGCTGCTCGCTGGGTTCCCGACCCGTGAACCGACCGCGCATTTAGCCCCCGCACAGATCTGGTGGAGCGCCGCGCCGCCGGGCGAAAGACGCCCCGTCGGTCGCAACTGGCCCGTAACGCGAGGAATCGTGTGGCGGAACCGAAGCGGGCGGCCGGGGCGAACCGCGCTTGTGGAGCGCCGGGGTAGGGGGTCAGGTTTACATCCCGAGTTGGGCGCCGAATCAACTGCGCTACAGCCACGGGATCGAGGCGCGCGCGGTACGGGTTGGAGGGCGCAAAGGCTGTACTCGGTCACGAGGTGAGTACGACCGCGATTTATGCCGAGAAGAACGTCGCGCTGGCCGTTCGGGTGGCCGCTGAAATTGGGTACCGGCAGCCGTTACCAATCACACGCGAGCGCTTCGATGGCCGCTGAACGAACACGTGGGGCGCATCCTAACCCTCCCGAATACGGATCTTGGTGAAGGCCCTAATTTCTCCGCTCCCGGGCGATGGGGCTCAAGGGCGACGTGTGTCCCTTCAGGGGTGCCGAGATCAGCGGGTGGGTGTGAGTACCCTCTTTGTTTTCGAGTCGCGCATGGGACTGTCACTGGTCGAGCGCCGGGCCGTGCTTACGGACCCACGGGGCCGTCGCGGGTAGTGGTATCCAGATGTGAGGTGAGATCCGTGCCGGGTGCGGCGCACCGACCCCGCGCGTTGGCGCCGCTGCGTAACTCTGCTTTTTTGTGGCGGTAGGTTGACGCCCTGGGGGTTCGCTCTTATCATTCCGTTACCACTGCACCGCGGTGGTGAACGCGACGCGAAAACGAGATAAAAGCCGCAAGGCTGAAGCAAGTTTCGCGAAGCAAAGTCAAACACCGGTGCCCGAAAGGGTAAAGGTTTTTGAGTAGGTCTTTGACAAGTTGTAAGCGAAAGCCAAAGAGGTGGGTTAGAGCCGATTGTTCGGCGATAACCCAAGACCTCTGACGAGTTCAGAACCGGTGTACGGCCCGCAAGGGTCGTGGACCGGAGATCGAGTAAGTCACAGAAATTGAGTTATCGGACCGAGCAACGGCAGGTTGAACTCAACAAGATCCGTGCCGCGAGAGTGGTGCGGTGTAATAAAAACTTGAAGGGTTTGATTCTGGCTCAGAACGAACGTTGGCGGCGTGGATTAGGCATGCAAGTCGGGGGAATCCCGCAAGGGGGAACCGGCGTAAGGGGCAGTAAGGCATGGGTGACCTACCTTTGGGTTCGGGATAGCCATCAGAGATGGTGGGTAATACCGGATGACGTCGTGAGACCAAAGATTCATCGCCCTCAGAGGGGCCCATGTGATATTAGCTAGTTGGTGAGGTAACGGCTCACCAAGGCGAAGATGTCTAGCGGGTGTGAGAGCACGACCCGCGCCACTCGCACTGAGACACTGGCGAGACACCTACGGGTGGCTGCAGTCGAGGATCTTCGGCAATGGGCGCAAGCCTGACCGAGCGACGCCGCGTGAGCGATGAAGGCCTTCGGGTTGTAAAGCTCTTTAGTGGGGGAGAAAAGCCGCAAGGTGTGATCTATCCCAAAAATAAGCACGGGCTAAGTTCGTGCCAGCAGCCGCGGTAAGACGAACCGTGCGAACGTTGTTCGGAATCACTGGGCTTAAAGGGCGCGTAGGCGGGCTGTCAAGTCTGGGGTGAAATCCCGCGGCTCAACCGTGGAACTGCCTCAGATACTGACGGCCTCGAGGGAGGTAGGGGCATGCGGAACTGTAGGTGGAGCGGTGAAATGCGTTGATATCTACAGGAACTCCGGTGGCGAAAGCGGCGTGCTGGACCTCTTCTGACGCTGAGGCGCGAAAGCTAGGGGAGCAAACGGGATTAGATACCCCGGTAGTCCTAGCCCTAAACGATGGGTACTAGATAGTAGACTAGATATGAGTTTACTGTCGAAGTTAAAATGCTAAGTACCCCGCCTGGGGAGTATGGTCGCAAGGCTGAAACTCAAAGAAATTGACGGGGGCTCACACAAGCGGTGGAGCATGTGGCTTAATTCGAGGCTACGCGAAGAACCTTATCCTGGACTTGACATGTGCGAAAGCGCTCGGTAGTAGGAGCCGGAAACGGTAACGAACCTAGCAATGGGGAGCCGAGTACAGGTGCTGCATGGCTGTCGTCAGCTCGTGTCGTGAGATGTCGGGTTAAGTCCCATAACGAGCGAAACCCTTACCTTTAGTTGCCACCCGCAAGGAGCACTCTAGAGGGACTGCCGGTGTTAAACCGGAGGAAGGCGGGGATGACGTCAAGTCCTCATGGCCTTTATGTCCAGGGCTGCACACGTGCTACAATGGTGCACACAAAGTGAAGCCACTGCGCGAGCAGGAGCCAATCACAAAAATTGCACCCCAGTTCAGATCGTAGGCTGCAACTCGCCTACGTGAAGCCGGAATCGCTAGTAATCGCGGGTCAGCAACACCGCGGTGAATGTGTTCCTGAGCCTTGTACACACCGCCCGTCAAGCCACGAAAGGGAGGGACGGCCGAAGTCCGCTTTGCCGCGGCCGACGCCGGACTTTCTGATTGGGACTAAGTCGTAACAAGGTAACCGTAGGGGAACCTGCGGTTGGATCACCTCCTTTCTAAGGATGTTAACAAGTACACGATCCCACGCCTTGAGCAGCATGGGAATCGCATATCACCACCTCCGACGGCTTTCGCTTACAACTTGACAAGATACATCAATCCCCACCAGTGCGAACTGGTGGGGATTTTTGCATTCATACACCACCGCACAACAGATCGAACTCGCACATTCACCACGCTACTGACACCTCCTCCTGGACCGCACCGGCACTTCTCCGCACCCACTGGGGATCGCTCCCTTCCCCCGTTATGACCGCGGCATGAGAGGCACTCATTAGTACGCTGCGGTAGCAACTGTTTGTGAGACCGCCCGTGCCCGCCTGCACGCTCTATGACGCTCTCGCCACGCTCCCGGAGCCGCGCAGTTCGCACGGACTCATCCACCCGTTGCCCGCGGTCATGGGTTTAGTTGTTCTGTCCATGTTCATGGGGTACAAGAGCCTCCAGGGTACGGCTCGGTGTTGTTCGTCCGGTTTCTGCAGCACCACCCTGGCGCGGCAGCGACGCTGGCTTCCCGGTTATTGCAGTCCTGCCGTCGCAGATCGCAGATGCAATTCGGCGCGCGGTTGAGTCCACTAAACCGCACCCGACTGGGTTCGGCACGCTAAACAATAGACCTCATTCACGACAGTAGGGTGGGTGTTCCGCCCCTTTCCCCATGTCCGTTCAGGCGGTCGCTCGTTGGCCGAGCGTGCGGTTGACCAACCCGGCGACGGCCCGGACGCGCATCGCGTGCCCTTGCCGCCGGTACCGCGTCACCGCCCGGAACCGACGCAACCGCCCGATCGCGTACTCCACCACGATCCGGCGCCGGCGGAACGCACGGTTACACTTCCGGTCCGCCGGCGGACCCTCCTTCCCACGCGGCTTGCGGCGCCGCCCCGATCCCGTCGGGTGCGATTCACCGATCCCCACGTAGCCCCGATCGTTGATCCCGCCGACGCCCGTCGGGAGCCGCTTCATCAACCGCGATTTCTGGAGCCGCTCGATGTCGGCCCACGGCCCCGGCACCGAGTCCGATACGTCCAGGATCGCTCCGGGCTCCTGGTCCACGGCCACCGGGCTCTTGAGCGTGTGGGCCTTCTCTTGATCGTGTCCCGCCCGGCCTTCTCCAGCGCGGCCGGCACCGGGTGCGGCTCGCGGTCAAGTCGGAGACCCCGAACAGGAACCCGAGCACCTCGTTGGTCGGATACTGGCGCAACCAGATGACGGTCCGCAGCAGTTGGTCCGCGGTCGAGAGGTCGAACTCGTCACCGCCCCCCGATGGCCTGCTGGCGCTTGGGGCGCTCGAGTGCCTTGCGGTGAGCGGCTTCGACCGCCGGGACCACATCGGCGGCGAGTTCGTCGAACGCGGCGACGGTGAGACCGGTCAGATGACGGAACACGGCGGCGCACTTGCGCAGGTTGTCGAGGCGCGCGATCATCGGCGTCATCCAACCGGGTCAGATTCGTCCCAACATCCAACGAATCCGTCCCTATCGTGAATGGGGTCTAATTACCAGATCGTGGGGCACGTGGCCCCGGCCGAGTACGAACGGGCGCATAACCAAACCCACCGCTAAAGACTGCCCACGATTCGTGGGGAACTCCAGAACCTTCTTGGCCCATTGCTTTGTCACATGTAGAAAGAGAGGGATGTTGGAGTACGGCTTGGCTCTTTTCTTCGACTTCCTTTTGGTTTTTGGTTTGGTGTCAGTTCGGAGCATTGAGTGTAGTTTCGGGTGTAGTCCTAAGATACCAGTTGCCGGGAACCAGCCTGAAAATAGAGTGAATACTAGACCCCTGGCGGGGTAGCTCAGAGGTTAGAGCACTCGCTTCATAAGCGAGGTGTCGCGAGTTCAATTCTCGCCCCCGCTACTTGCCGATGAAGTGAACGTAACTCCTTTCTACCGAAGCGTTTCGACACGCACCCTCCGGAGGTCGGAGGCGCGGCCTCATACAACTCTAAGTGTGCAAAAATTGCACACTTCCTTGGGGCGCGTTATGCCGCCTCGTCGAAAGTCCATTCCAACCTACAGTCCTCACGGGCAATCTGATCGCACGAGCTATCTGGACCGATACTCGTGGAAACGGCACGGCGACCAGGCCCATTTACGAGGTCGACCGGCACGCCAAGGTGGAAGTCAAGAAGAAGGCCTGCGGGTTCCGCGCGATCGAACGCAAGGTCGAGGGGCGAACGGACCCCGAGGCCGAGGCGGTGCGGAGTGCCCGGACCGACGACGGGCGCCCGCCCCTGGAGGCGTCGGGCCTGAAATTGTACGGCCGACGGGGAGCGATCGTCAGCACTACAGGGCGAGCCGAAAAGGGGGACTCCCGGCCGAGTTGACCGAGCTGAAGGCGTTGCTCCGCGGCTCCCTGGCCGCTGCGTGTCGCGCGTTCGGGCCCTTGTGTCTGGCATTCGGGTGGGTACACGGCGCGGCCCAAATCCGGGGCCAAATCGCGTGCCGCGGAGCCGATGTGCGAGTGCAGTTGGGCGGGTTACTCGGGGCCATGCGGCGTCACCGGGATGCGGTCGGCAACCTGGGAGGTGCGGTGGATCACTTCGTGAAGGTGAGTCGGAGTTACTGGCAAGGCCAGCGCGTATTATTCTCGGCGTGCCCTGGTGCGACACAATCCGTTCTTGAGGAACAGAGCCCCGTCCAGGAGAATGAGGGCATCCGCGCTCGGCATTTGGGAGGGCCATGATGCGCCCCACGTATTCGTTTTCCGAGGTCGTGGTCGAAGCGATTGCGCGTGATCGGTACGAGCACCCGGACCCGCGCGTTCAGGAGCGCATGGCGGTCCTCTGGCTCAAGAGCAAGGGCGAGACCCACGGGCGCATCGCCGCACTCGCCAACGTGTCGCGGTCCACGGTCCAGCGAACCCTGCGGATCTACGCGGCCGAGGGCCTCGATGGCATCCGGTCGTTCGGGTGGAAGGGCCAACCCCGTGCCCTGACGCCGCACGCCGCGACGATCGAAGACGCATTTCGTCAGCACCCGCCGCACACGGCTCATGAGGCCGCGCGGCGGATCGAGGAGCTGACGGGTGTTCGACGAAACGTGTCGCGGGTGCGCAAATTCCTCAAGGACGACCTGGGGATGAAATGCTTGAAGGTGGCACCGCTCCCGGTCCCGCCCAAGAAGACGGTCGAGGAACACGCCCGCGCGCAGGCGGACTTTTTAAAAGGCGGACCTGGAACCGAAGTTGGCGGAGGCGCGGAGCGGTAAGCGGGCGGTGTACTTCGTGGATGCGTCGCACTTCGTATTGGCGTCGTTCCTGGGTTGGGTGTGGTGCTTCGTGCGGTTGCACGTGCGCGCGGCCAGTGGTCGGCAGCGGTACAACGTGCGGGGCGCGCTGAACGCGGTCACGCACGAACGGGTGACGGAGATCAACACCACGTACATTACCGCCACGTCGGTGTGCGCGTTGCTTCACACGATCGCGCCGGGCGGGCTCGGTGCCCGTCACGTTGGTGCTGGACAACGCCCGGTATCAGCGGTGCGTGTTGGTGCAGGACGCGGCCAAGCAGCTGGGGATCGAGCTGCTGTTCCTGCCGTCGTACTCGCCGAACCTGAACTTGATCGAGCGCCTGTGGAAGTTCGTGAAGAAGGACGTGCTCAACAGTCGGCACCATCAGGACTTCGAGAGGTTCCAGAGTGCCATCGACGGGTGCCTCGCGGATCTGCCGACCAAACATCGAGAGAAGCTCGCGACCCTGTTAGCCCACAACTTCCAGACCTGGAACAATGTGTCACTCCTGGGCGCGTAAAGCATA